>NZ_JXSL01000026.1 GCF_000829825.1 Paramagnetospirillum magnetotacticum MS-1
TGATGGATGCCGGGCATGCCCTGTGGGCGCGGATCGTCCAGGAGGCGACGGCGGACCATCCCAGCACGGTGCTGGTGGAGTATTACGGCCCGGCCATCACCGCCCGACCGGCGGTAGGGCCGACGTGGTAGAGGTCCACCTGCCGAGGGAAGCGGCCAAGCACTCCCATGAAGCTGCGGGACCGGCCCAATTCGGGGCGTTGTCTTGAGGCACAAAGGTGAGGCACAATGGCCTCGGAATGCCAGAAGTGCCGGAGGGTAAAACGGCGAAAACCCTTGATTTTCAAGGGGGTGGCGGAGGGGAGGAGGCTGGAGGAGAACCTTCTCCAAGCCAATCCATATTTATACGTATCTCAGCTATATTTCACATCCACCGTCAGCACATAGCCGCCACCGCGCACCGTCTTGAACAATTCGGGCGTTTTGGGGTCAGTCTCCATCTTGCGGCGCAGGCGGCCGACCTGGACGTCGATGGTGCGATCGAACGGCCCAGAAACCCGCCCTCGCGCCAGGTCAAGCAACTGGTCGCGGCTGAGCACCTGATGGGGATGGCGAAGGAAGGCCAGCAGTAGGTCGAATTCGCCGCTGGTTATTTCCGCCAGGACGCCGTCAGGTGAGGTCAGACGGCGGCGGGAGACGTCCAGGTGCCAGCCGGAAAATTCCAGGATTTCGACTGGTTCATCTGCTGGCGTGGGTTCTCTGGGGGCGCTCTGCATCATCTGACCAGCCCGGCGCAGGACAGCGCGGATACGGGCCAGAAGTTCGCGGGTGCTGAACGGTTTGGCGAGGTAGTCGTCGGCTCCCATTTCCAAGCCCACTACCCGGTCTGTCTCGCTGCCCATGGCGGTCAACATGATGATCGGCAGGCTGGTTGTAGCCCGCAGGTGGCGGCACAGTGACAGGCCGTCCTCACCCGGCAGCATCAGGTCGAGGATCACCAGATCGGCAGCCTCGTTCACTAGCGCCTGGCGCATGGTATCGCCGTCGCCTGCCGTGGCAACGGTGTAGCCTTGTCCCGTCAGGAATTGGGTCAGCAGGGCGCAGATCTCAGGGTCGTCATCGACAATCAGGACATGGGTCATGGCACGCCCTCCTGCGGCAAGGTCACGGTGACACGCAAGCCGCCTTCCTGGCGGTTCTGGAGGAGAATATTGCCGCCATGAGCGCGGATGATGCCGCGGGCCACTGTCAGGCCCAGGCCGATTCCTCCGGTCTTGCGGTTGCGCGAGCCTTCGACCCGGTAGAATGGGCCAAACACCTTGTCCAGTTCGGCTTCGGGAATGCCGGGGCCGGAATCCTCGATCACCACCTCGACGGCCTGATCGGTCGCATGAGCCCTGACCTTGGCCTGCCGGCCGTAGCGGGCGGCATTTTCGATCAGATTGGCCAGCGCTCGTTTGATCGCGGCGGGGCGGCAGGCGCAGACCAAGCGCCGCTCCCATTCAAATTCCGCCGCGAGGCCCATGTCGGCGGCGTTGTCGCAGATGGCCTCCAGCGTGGCGGCGAGGTCGATGGTCTCGGTCGTTTCATCGACCGCCTCGCCACGGGCGAAATCCAGGGACGAGGCCACCATGGTTTCCATCTCGTCCAGGTCGCGCAACATCTTGTCGCGCCCCTCACCCTCGGGTAGCAGTTCTGTACGCAGACGCAGGCGGGTGATGGGGCTACGCAGGTCATGGGAGATGGCAGCCAGCATCTGGGTTCGATCCTCGACGAAGCGACGGATACGGCTCTGCATTTCGTTGAAGGCCGCTACGGCGCGGCGAACCTCGCGCGGCCCGCCCTCGGGCAATCGGGGAGCATTGACATCGCGGCCCAGGCGGTCAGCTGCGGTGGCGAAGGTGGCCAGCGGGCGGCCCACCCAGCCGGTGGCCCAGGTGCCGAACACCAGGACGGCGACCATCATCACCAGAGTCGAAAGGGCGGCATGGGGCGACCACAGGGTGGCGGCACGGACCATGGCCATGTCGAAGTTCACCCAGGTTCCGCTCTCCAACTGGAAAGACACCTGCATAATCCGGTCATGGGGGAAGCCGGCAGCTAAGTTCCGCCAAAATCCAGCTTGCTCTCCGCTTTCCGTTCGGTGATGCACCACATGCAGGCGGGGATGCTCCACCGCCCCAAAATAGGGCTGCAGTGCCGTTTGCATCAACGACAGTTCCTCCTCATCCTGGTGAATGAGACCGACCTTGGGCTGGTCCGACAGGGTGATTTCGGTCAGTGCCCCACCTAGCCCACCGACGATGGCGCCTCGGTCTTGAGGAGAAGCCCGCTCGATTAGATGGGCGATGACGGCAATATGATCGGCGCACAGGCGTTCGCTGGTTTCGATGAGAGTATCATGGCGGTCGGAGGACAGCACCCAGGTGCTGGCGATGTGCGACAGCGTCAGCCCGATCAACAGGACGATCATCGTCCGACCGGCGATGGAATCGGGAAGCAATGACCTCATTCGAGAACTCTCCGGTCTTTCGGACTTACAGATCATCATTACCGCCACCGTGGCTACGGTGCGAGAGGGGATTTGGTAAAGAATCGTGTCTTGCTCATTTACATAAATTTACACGCCATCCTTCTCCCTGGGGCGTATACCGATTGTCAGGTTTGACTTGATCGGGAGCCGACGATGCGACTGAAGTTGATGGCGGTGATGAGCATGGTGGTGGGCCTGGGTGCCGCCTCGAGTACGGCCTTGGCCGACCCCAGGGATTACCGTTTCGAGGCGGTGGATTCTCAGGTGGCGGTCTCCTCCACAGCCACGGTAGCGGTACGACTGATCCATCTGCCCGATGGCAAGCCGGTGGCGGGCGCCATTCTCTTTCAGCCCAGGATGGAAATGCCCATGGGTAACATGGCCCCAATGCCGACCAAGGTGGCGCCCAACACTCCTGATGGGAAGGGCATCTACCCTTTCACCGCGGATATCGGCATGGCGGGGCCTTGGACCCTAACGGTGTCCGCCAAGGTCCAGGGTGAAGCCACGACCATTTCGGGATCCGTGCCCTTCGTCGCGGCCGCGGCTGCCCACAGTAGCGCCGACCACAAGCACTGATACCAATCGGAAGAGGAAAATATGGCGATGAACCGGCGAAATCCTGCGGTAACGGCTTTGGTCGCGGTTGGACTGATGTTCGCATCGGCAGCCAGGGCGGAAGAAGGCCAACATCGTCATGATCATCAGGCCAATGCTGCCGTTGGCGGTACGGTCGATGACCTAATCTCCATCGCCCGCCAGATGAGCCCAGAGCTTCAGATTGCCGCCCTGGAGGCTGCTGCTGCTCTGGCCAAGGTCGATGGCGCCGGTTCGCTGGCCGACCCCAAGGTGTCGCTGGCGGTCGAGGATTGGAGCACCAACCGCAATGGCGGCAATTTCCCCTCTAATCCGGCCTCACAGACCACCAAGAAGCTGCGGGTCAGCCAGGAATTGCCGTTCTGGGGCAAGCGCGACCTGAAGCGCGAGATCGCCGAGGCCGGGGCGCGCAAGGCCGCCATCCTCAAGCGGCAGGTGGAGAACGAGTTGGTGGCCAAGGTCAAGGTGGCCTATGCCGAATACCATTCCGCTCACTTGGCAATTGATGCCGCCCGTGATCTTCGGGGGCGCTTGGACACCCTGGCCAAGTTGGCGCGGGCCCGCTACGGCCAAGCCCTGGGGCGGCAGCAGGATGTTACCCGCTCCGAGGTCGAGAAGTCGGTGCTGGACACCGAGATCGTCCGCATGGACGGTGAGCGCCGCAAGGCCCGGGTCAAGATCAACCGCCTGCTGGCCCGTCCGCTCGATGCTCCCCTGGTGGAAGCCCCGGCACCGCGCGTCATCCCGGCCATGGAAGCCCTCGACCTCACCGCCTTGACGGATCGGGCCCAAAGCGCCAATCCCGAGATCATCGCGCAGCAAGTGACCATCGAGGGCTCGGACAAGGCACTTAGTTTGGCCGAGAAAAGCTGGTATCCCGATTTCGAGTTGACCGCCGGGGCGGTCAAGCGCGAGGGCGAATGGCGCGGCTATGAGGCCATGGTCGCCATGAACATCCCGCTGCAATGGAACCTGCGCACTTCAGAAATCGGCGAGGCCAAGGCCATGGCCGGCGCCGCCCGGACCAAACGCGAGCTGCGCGCCCTCGAACTGGGCAACGAGGTAGCCGATGCCTGGATCAGCCTGAAATCCGCCCGCGAGGTGGAGAGGCTGCTGCGCGAAAGCCAGTTACCCCAGGCTGAGATCGGCTTTCAGGCCGCCGCCAAGGGCTATGAACTGGGGCGGTCGGATCTGATCGACGTGCTGCAGACCGAGCAGCAGTTGTGGAAATCTAACATCGACCTGATCAAGGTGCTGTTCGAGCAGCAGATGCGCTTGGCCGAACTGGAGAAGCTGGTGGGAGGCGACCTATGAGCACCACACGCGCCATCCTGCTCGGCGGTGTCGCCGTTATCGCCGCCCTGGGCGGCGGCTACTGGCTGGGCCGTTCCGGCCAACCGCACAAAGCCCCGGCGACCAATACCGCCACACCGCCAGCTGCCGCCGGCTCCCATACCGGCCACGACGCGGCGGCGCAGGTCGCTAAAGAGCGCCAAATCTTGTTCTACCAGCATCCCGACGGCAATGCCGATTACTCGCCGGTGCCCAAGAAGGACGATAAGGGCCGCGACTACACCCCGGTCTACGCCGATCCCGAGCCGGAACCCGTTGCCGCCAAGCCGGCTGGCAAGGGCAAGATTCTCTACTATCGCAATCCCATGGGTCTGGCCGACACCTCCCCGGTGCCGAAGAAGGACGGCATGGGCATGGATTACGTCCCGGTCTATGAGGGTGAGGACGACGGCACCACCCTGAAGGTCAGCCTCGACAAGGTCCAGAAGCTGGGCGTCCGCACCGAGGCCGCCCGGATGACCACCCTGGCCCGCTCCATCCGCGCCGTGGGCTCGGTCCAGGTGGACGAGCGCAACCTCCATGTGGTGGCGTCCAAGTTCGAGGGCTACATCGAGCGCCTCAACGTCAACCAGACCGGTCAGGCGGTCAAACGCGGCCAGTCGCTGATGGAGGTCTACAGCCCCGATCTGGTGCTGGCCGAGCAGGAATTCCTGGTAGCCGCCACGGGGGCAAAATCCCTGGAGAACGCCAGCCCGGAGGCCCGCGATGCCGCCCGGTCCCTGGCGGATGGCGCCCTGGCGCGGCTGAAGAACTGGGACATCCCCACCGCCCAGATCGAGAAGCTGCGTCAGGGTGGCCAGATCACCCGCACCCTGTCTTTCGCCGCGCCAGCCTCGGGCATCGTGCTGGAGAAGCGGGCCATCCAGGGCATGCGTTTCATGCCGGGCGAGATGCTCTACCAGATCGCCGATCTTTCCACCGTCTGGGTGATCGCCGAGGTATTCGAGCAAGATCTGGCTCAGGTCAATCTCGGCCAGACCGCCCGCGTCAATTTTAACGCCCTGCCGGGTCTGACCTTCACCGGCAAGGTCACCTTCCTCTATCCCACCGTGACGCCTGAGACCCGCACCGCCAAGGTACGGATCGAACTGCCCAACCACGACGGCCACCTGAAGCCCGCCCTCTACGGCGCGGTGGAGCTGGCCTCGCCTGTGGCCGACCGGCCGGTCCTGACCATCCCCGACTCGGCAGTGTTGGACAGCGGCACAAAGCAAGCGGTGCTGGTGGAGCGCGGCGAAGGCCGCTACGAACCGCGCGAGGTCAAGGTCGGCGTCCGGGCCGGCGGCCTGATTCAGATCCAGGAAGGCCTGGCCGAAGGGGAAAAGGTGGTGGTGAGCGCCAACTTCCTGATCGACGCCGAGAGCAATCTGCGCGCCGCACTCCAGAGCTTCCACAACCACTGAGAGTGGGAAGAGCCCGATCATGATCGCCGCCATCATCCGCTGGTCCGCCAAGAATGTCTTCCTGGTGCTACTAGCCACCCTGTTCATTGTCGGCGCCGGCACCCTGGCGGTGAAGCATCTGCCGCTGGACGCCCTGCCCGACCTCTCCGACGTGCAGGTGATTCTCTATACCGAGGTGCCCGGTCAGGCCCCCCAGGTGGTGGAGGACCAGGTCACCTATCCGCTGACCACCGCCATGCTGAGCGTGCCCCGCTCCAAGACGGTGCGCGGCTTTTCGTTCTTCGGGGTCAGCTTCGTCTACATCATCTTCGAGGACGGCACCGACATCTACTGGGCGCGGTCGCGGGTGCTGGAATACCTCAGCTTCGCCGCCAAGCGCCTGCCGGCCGGGGTGACCCCGACACTGGGCCCCGACGCCACCGGCGTGGGCTGGGTCTACCAGTACGTGGTGCTGGCCAAGGACCGCACTCTCGCCGAACTGCGCACCACCCAGGACTGGTATCTGCGCTACCAGCTGGCCAAGGCCGAGGGCGTGGCCGAGGTGGCCGGCGTCGGCGGCTTCGTCCAGCAATACCAGGTGGTGGTCGATCCCCAGCGCCTGCAGGCCTACAACATCCCGCTGGCCAAGATCACCGAGGTCATCCGCAAGAGCAACATCGACGTGGGCGGCCGGGTGGTAGAGCTGGCCGAGACCGAATTCGTGGTGCGTGGCCGCGGCTATCTGCGCGGCATCGCCGATATCGAGCAGTTGGTGCTGAAGTCGGAACGTGGCACCCCGGTGCTGCTGCGCGACGTGGCTCGGGTCGAGCTCGGCCCCGACGAGCGGCGCGGCCTGACCGAACTGAACGGCGAGGGCGAGGTGGTCAGCGGCATCGTGCTGCAACGCTTCGGCCAGAATGCGCTGGACGTCATCGAACGGGTCAAAGCCAAGATCGCCGAGGTTTCCTCCGGCCTGCCCGAAGGCGTCACCATCAAGGCGGTCTATGACCGCTCCGACCTGATCCTGCGGGCCGTCGAGACCCTCAAGCACACCCTGATCGAGGAAAGCCTGATCGTCGCCGCCGTTTGCCTAGTGTTCCTGCTGCATCTGCGTTCGGCCCTGGTGGCCATCATCATGCTGCCGGTGGGCGTGCTGATCGCCGCTATCGTCATGCAGGCCCTGGGCATGACATCGAACATCATGAGCCTGGGCGGTGTCGCCATCGCGGTAGGGGCCATGGTGGACGCCGCCATCGTCATGATCGAGAACGCCCACAAGCATCTGGAGCGCATGAAACCGGGCGACAGCCGGGCCGAGGCCCTGATCGCCGCCGCCATCGAGGTGGGGCCGAGCCTGTTCTTCGGCCTGCTGATCATCACCGTGTCGTTCCTCCCCGTTTTCACCCTGGAGGCCCAGGAGGGACGGCTGTTCAAGCCGCTGGCCTTCACCAAGACCTTTTCCATGGCGGGGGCGGCGCTGCTGTCGGTGACCCTGGTGCCGGTGCTGATGATGCTGTTCATTCGGGGCAAGATCATTCCCGAGCACAGGAATCCCATCAACCGGGCCCTGATCTGGAGCTACCGGCCGATGATCACCGGGGTGATGAAGGCCAAGATCGTCACCATCGCCGTGGCCTTGGCCGCCCTGGCAGCGTCGTGGTACCCGCTGTCCAAACTGGGCAGCGAGTTCATGCCGACGCTCAACGAGGGCACCCTGCTCTACATGCCGACCACCCTGCCCGGCCTGTCCATCACCAAGGCGGCCGAGTTGATCCAGACTCAGGACAAGATCATCAAGAGCTTCCCCGAGGTCGAATCGGTGTGGGGCAAGGCCGGTCGCGCCGGGACCGCCACCGATCCTGCCCCCACCGAGATGTTCGAGACGGTGATCAACCTCAAGCCCGAGGCAGAGTGGCGGCCCGGCCTGACCACCGACAAGCTGATCGCCGAAATGGACAAGGCCTTGCAGATGCCCGGCGTGTCCAACGCCTGGACCATGCCGCTGCGTGCCCGCATCGACATGCTGTCCACCGGCATCCGCACCCCCATCGGCATCAAGGTGTTCGGCAAGGATCTGGACGAGATGGAGAAGATCGCCCGCCAGATCGAGGCGGTGGTGCGCACTGTTCCCGGCACCACCTCGGCTTATGCCGAGCGTATCGGCGGCGGCTTCTACCTCAATATCGAACCCGACCGCGCCCAACTGGCCCGCTACGGCATCACCATCGGCGATTTCCAGGAGGTGATCCTGACCGCGCTCGGCGGCGAGACCGTCACCACCACGGTGGAGGGGCGCGAGCGCTTCTCGGTCAATGTCCGCTATCCCCGCGAGTTCCGCTCCGACCCCCAGGCCATCGCCGACCGGGTGCTGGTGTCGGGCATGGACGGCGCCCAGGTGCCTTTGGGCCAGTTGGCCAAGGTACGGCTGTCCAAGGGCCCCGCTGGCATCCGCACGGAGAACGCCCTGCTGTCGGCCTATATCTACGTCGACATCCGCGACCGCGATATCGGCGGCTATGTGGCCGATGCCAGGAAGGCGGTGGCCGAGTCGGTCAAGATGCCGCCCGGTTACTTCGTCACCTGGTCGGGCCAGTTCGAGTACATGGAACGCGCCATCGAGAAGCTGAAGATCGTGGTACCGCTGACCATCGCCATCATCTTCCTGCTGCTCTACCTCAACTTCAAGCGGGTGACCGAGACCCTGATCGTCATGCTGTCGCTGCCCTTCGCCCTGGTGGGCGGGCTGTGGCTGCAATGGGTTCTGGGATACAACATGAGCGTGGCTGTGGCGGTGGGCTACATCGCCCTGGCTGGCGTCGCCGCCGAAACCGGCGTGGTGATGCTGATCTATCTCGACCACGCCCTGAACGAATTGAAGGCCAAACGCGTCGCCGAGGGGCTGCCCTTCACCCGTGCCGATCTCTACGAAGCCATCATGGAGGGCGCGGTGGAGCGGGTGCGGCCTAAGATGATGACGGTGGTGGCGATCATGGCCGGTCTGCTGCCCATCATGTGGAGTACCGGCACCGGCTCGGAGGTGATGCGCCGCATCGCCATGCCCATGGTCGGCGGCATGGTGTCGTCCACCATCCTCACCCTGATCGTCATCCCGGCCATCTACGGCCTGATCAAGCAGCGGGGTCTGCCGAACCGAAAGGAAGAGGCTCATGAATAGGCGCTCCATCACTTTTATCGCGGCGGGCCTGTTCACCGCCATCGGCGGGGCCGCCGCTATTGCCCTCTCGACCTTCGACGTATCGGCCCGAACCCGGCATTGGCCGGCGACCACCTGGGCGATCGAGACGATCCGGGACCATTCCATCCGCAACGCCGCCGCTGGCATTGCCGTGCCGGCCGGGCTGGAGGATCGGGTCAGCATCATGGCGGGTGTCGAGCACTACCGTGCCCATTGCGCCGTCTGCCACGGCGCTCCCGGCATCGAGCCGGACGTCATCGCCCGCGGAATGTACCCCGCGCCCCCCGATCTTCGCCATGCGGCGGAGCATCGTGGCCCGGCCGAACTGTTCTGGATCGTCAAGAACGGCATCAAGATGTCGGGTATGCCCGCCTGGGCCGATCACGGTGATGAGGAATTGTGGCCGGTGGTCGCCCTCATGCTGCAACTGCCCAAGATGACGGAGGCGGAGTACGTCAGACTTACGGCTGAGATCGATCAAGCCGCCGGCCATCACCAGCATGACACGGGGGCGATGCCTACCCCCGCCGCCATACCGGTGGCGGAAGCAGCCGCGCCGACACACAAGCATGATGGTCATTCCCACTCCCATGGCCATCACTGACGACGCAAACGGGTGAAGCTGACGAGGACAACATGACGACCGGCCGGCTGCGAGGATTGAGGCGCAAGATCGTCGGCCTGATCGGGCTGGGCGGCATCGTCCTGGCCATTCTTGGCGGCGGGATCACCTACATGGTGGAGATGGAGCGGCTCGACAGCTTGGTCGAGCGGTTGGCCCGTGATCAGGCCCTTCACCTCATCCACGCCCTGCGCGGGAGCCAAGGCGCGACCGGAGCGCCCACCCTGGCGACCGGCGGCTTCCTTTACCTCCGGGTCGATGCGGGCGATGGAAGTCCCACCCAGGAAATCCGGCAAGGCGATATGCCCACGTCCGCCCGGCAGCGGCTCGACACCCTGCTGTCCACGGCGGATGTCGAGCATAGCCACCTCAACTTCACCGATGGCGGCCGAACCTACATGCTGCTGTCGTTTCCCCTTGCCGATACCGTCGGCCGGTTCACCGGCCTTTACCGCGTCGAGGAGCCCCTGGCCCGTGAGTTGTTCCGGCAGGTCGTGTGGTCCGTGGCGGGTGTTTTCCTCATCGTCGTCACCTCGACCCTGATCCTCATCCCGCTCATCCTCGGGCTCGAACGACAGGTGCTGCACCATGCCCGCGATGCCATCGAGGCCAATCTCGATGCGCTGGTCACCCTGGGCAGTGCCATCGCCAAGCGCGACAGTGACACCGACGCCCATAACTACCGGGTCACCCTTTATGCCATCCGCCTGGCTGAAAGCATGGGGCTGGGGGCCGAGCGGATTCGCCACCTGATCCGCGGCGCCTTCCTGCACGATGTCGGCAAGATCGCCATTCCCGACCACATCCTGCTCAAGCCCGGCTCGCTGAGTCCCGACGAATTCGAGGTGATGAAAAGTCATGTTCGCCATGGCGTCGATATTGTCGCCCAGTCCCGTTGGCTCGCTCCGGCCGTCGAGATCATCGGCGGCCATCACGAGAAATTCGATGGAAGTGGCTATCCGCAGGGCCTGACAGGGGAGAACATCCCGTTGCTGGCCCGGATCTTCGCCATTGCCGACGTCTTCGACGCCCTGACCTCGATACGGCCCTACAAGCTGGCCTTTCCCCTTGAATTGGCCAGCAACCTTCTGGCGGAGCAGCGCGGGCGGCATTTCGATCCGCAACTGCTGGATCGCTTTCTCGACCGTGCCAATGAGCTTTACGCCCATTACGGCAACGGCACCGACCGGGATATACGCAGGGAACTGGCGGTCGAACTGAAACGCTATTTCGGATGAACCAGACAGGATGAAACCCATGATCCCTCGACGTCTCATTCTCGCCGGTGCTGTCGCTCTGGGCGCTGCCGCCACCTTTGTCGCGTTCCAGCCGTCACCCGTCGCGGCACGCGAGGCCGTCGTTTACAAGAATCCGCAATGTGGCTGCTGCAAGGGCTGGGCGACCTACCTTCAGCGCAATGGCTACAAGGTCACGGTCATCGACGTCGACAACATGGAAGACCTGAAACGGCGCCTTCAGGTGCCCGACAGCCTGCATTCCTGCCACACCGCCAAGATCGATGGCTATGTGGTGGAGGGTCATGTGCCGGTGGAGGCCATCGACAAGTTGCTGACCAAGCGTCCCAGCTTCACAGGGATTGCCTCGCCGGGCATGCCGTCAGGTTCCCCGGGAATGGACGGCCCGAAGGAGGACAATGTCGTCAAGGCTTTCGGCCCCGGTGGGATCAGGGTTTTCGGGATATATTGATCCTCAGGCTGGCTTTACAAATCTTTACACGCGCTGTCGTCTGCCATTTACGTACAGGTGGTCCAATAGGTGTGTCGCGGGAAGCAGGGGCCCCACAGGGGGGCAACGCCCCGCCCACCGAGGAGACTAAAATGAAGAAGCTCATGATCGCCGCCGCCGTCCTCGCCGCCATCGCGGTCGCGCCGGCCTTCGCCCAGACCAAGTCGGAACCGCTGGACCCTCACACCTTTCCGTCGGGTGGTGACCACCAGATGAACAACGACACCAAGCCGGCCTATGGCGCCAAGAATATCCCGGTCGATACCCATTCCCAGATCATGACGGGTCCAGAGCATCAGATGGGGCCGCAGACGAAGCCGGCCCACGATGCCAAGAACGTCCCGCTGGATCCCCATACCCTTCCGTCGGGCGGGGATCACCAGATGCCCGTCACGCCGCCCGCCAAGAAGTAGGGACCGCGATTATCCGGTAATGGATGGGGCCGGACTTCACGGGCCGGCCCCATCTCTCGATCGGAACTTACAAAACTTTACAATTCAGGTCGTTGACGATGTCCGAAGCCCTGTTCCAATGGGGCAGTCGCAGGACGCGACGGAAATCGAGAAGGAGATTGACCATGAAGACCCTGTTCGCCGTTGCCGCCGTTACCCTGATGGCCATCGCCGCGACGTCCGCTTCCGCCGCCCCGGCTTGCGAAGGCCAAGTTGCGGAAATGCAGGCCGCCTGGAAGGCCGTGCCGCATCCCTACAGCAAGCTGGCCGAAAAGAAGACCCGAGCCGATCACGACCACAACGCCATGTCCGAAACCTATATGAACGGGCAGATGCGTCAGGCCGAGTCGCTGTGCAAGGGCGGCAATGACCACGAGGCGATGCTGCGGCTCGATGTGGTCCGTGCCTGGCTGAAGCTCCCCGAGATCACCCATCCGACCGAGCACAATTACCAGCCGAAGTAAGTCCAGTGAAGCGGCGTCATCACCCCCGACGCCGCTTCGGGGCGAGAACGGTCATCGGCGCCGACCGTTTTTGCGGGCGAGCGATGATGGTCGGCGCTCCCCCCTCGCCGAGCCATCATCGCCTCTCCACACTCCGCAACACTGACCCCAGAAAGCGCCTAATGTCCAAGAAGCTCACCATCCTGATCGTCGCAGTACTGGCGCTTGCCGCCTGTGAGCCCACGGGGCGCTACCGCAACGCCGATTCCGAGCGCTCCCCATCCTACGGCGGTACCGGTCATTCGCATTAGGGCGGGATAAAAGAGGGAATATCGGGCTGCGCACACCCTCGACGGCCCGATGGGGGCGATGGTGGCGGGGCTTTCCCCCGACTGAACCCACCATCGTCTTCCTCCTCAGGCGGATGTTTACAAAAGTTTACAATCGCCGACATCAGCCATTTACATGGCGATGCTGTGATGGTGGCACCCCAGGGAGGGAGGCCACCATGGAAACGACCGGCACTGAATCGTCGAAGGGCTTGGAGGGCTAAGGACATGCTCGACCAGCTCACGATCTTCAAGATGGCGCGGGCGCGCATGGACTGGGCCGCCCAACGACAAGAGGTGCTGGCCGGGAATGTGGCCAACGCCAACACCCCACGCTATCTGCCAAGGGACGTCAGGAAATTTGACTTCAAGGAAATGCTGGCCGAGGTTCAGGCACCGCCGCTCGCCACCACCCATTCCCAGCATATCGCCGGTCCAGCCAGTAATCCCCTTGCCGTAGAAACCACGCGCAAGCCTTTCGAGAGCACCCCGAACGGCAACGGTGTGGTGCTGGAGGAGCAGATGGCGAAGATCAGCGACACCAAGGGCGCCCACAACATGGCCGCCGACATCTACCAGAAGAACCTGAAGATGATGCGCCTTGCGCTCGGTCGCACCGGCGTTTGAGGAGGATGGTCATGGACCCCTTGATGAACAGTTCGAAGATCGCTAAATCCGGCCTGAAGGTACAGTCGCAGCGGCTGCGGGTGATTTCCGAGAACCTCGCCAACGCAGATTCCCTGGCCCAGACTCCCGAGGGGCTGCCCTACCAGCGCAAGACGGTAACCTTCAAGAACGAACTCGACCGCGAGATGGGAACCAAACTGGTCAAGGTGGACAAGGTCCGCCCCGATAACGCCGAATTCCAGCGGCGCTATGATCCCAAGCACCCGGCCGCCGACCGCGACGGCTATGTGCTGGCCCCCAACGTCAACCCGCTGATCGAGATGATGGACATGCGCGAGGCCCAGCGCAGCTACGAGGCCAATCTCCAGGTGATCCAGACCTCCCGGACGATGATGGACCGGACGATGGACCTGCTCAAATAGGCCCGGCCAGAGGAGGTTGACATGACGGCATCACGACTCATTCCTGCCCTGGTGATCGCCTTGCTGGCGCCGCCGCTCTCCCTGGGAACGGTACATGCCGGCGAGGTTACCGAGGCCGAAGCCTGCCAGACCCAACTCGATGAACTCGGCGCCAACCTGCGGGGCGCCCCCATGGGAGCAATCGGTCGGCCCGGACAGCCCCCAGTCAAACTCGATAACGGGAAGTGGTATCCGGTCTCCGAGATTGATTCAATTCGGCAGGAGTTGCACCGGGCGGCAAGGCTATGCCGGGAAGGAAAAACGCACGAGGGCCTCAACGAACTGAATCTGGTCCGGCGGCATTTCGACCTTGCCGCCCTGCCGCATCCGGAAAGCCATGGAGTCCAGAAGTAGAGCCCGGGCCCCTCCAGCACGGAGTTGCCGCCATGACACGCACACCGCTCATCGTCACCCGCTCCCTCTCGTTCAACGGTATTGGCGTCGAAGCCGCAACGGCGGCTCTGGCTGCCCTCGGGGGCGGCGCCGATATTGACGCCGAATCCAGAGGAGCACGGCTGATAATCCGCTATGACCTTCGTCGCTTGCGTCTCGACGATATCGAGAAAGCAATAGCGGAAGCCGGGGGGCGGCCCGCCGGAGGCATCTTCGAGAAAGTCCGGCGGAGTTGGATGCGGTTCACCGATGAGAACCGGCTGAACAATGCCGAAGCGCCGTCGCATGGTTGCTGCAACCGGCCCCCGAGGGGGAAATAACTACGACGGTTGGACCGGCAATCGGATTTGCTGGAAGATCATCCGGCGGCAGTCGGCGATCTCGACCACGATGGCGTCGTCCCGAGAATGCTCCACGTCAAGCGATGTGACCGGATGGGCCGTCGCCAGGACGTTGGAGACATCCACGAAAAGGCCGGGGGCGGCGGCCTCATCGATAGTTGCCACCCACTCCAGACACTGCCCCCGCCATCCCCTGGAAAAGCCCAGTTGGGCGAGGGCGATCGCCGTCATTACCGATCTGGAGGCTTGGCCGAAGCGAACGGTGATCCGCAACATACCGGCCTCCTCCAGTCCGGCCACCGCTCACCGCCGATGTGTGCTGGTCGAACTGACGACCTTCTTGTAGAGCTTCTGGTTGGGTGCCATGGGGAACGGGAAGGAGGCGTCAACCGGTTGGAGCCCATGGCGGCGCAGAAGATCGTCCTCCTTGCCGGCGAACACCACGTTGCGACGAAGGTGGGACGGATAGGGGTAATGACCGAACGAGGCGGAGAAGAACAGCAGCCCATCCTTCTTCAGCAGGGCCGCCATGGCCGCCACCGCCTTCTCGACGTCGAAAATGTGCTCCATCACCTCGGTACAGACGCCGAAGTCGAAGCTTTCCTTAAAGGGATGGGGAAGACTGGACATGGCCACGTCGAGTTCCAGGCACTCGACGTTGGTGACGCCCATACGCCGGTCCTTCCAGCGGGCGAAGTCCAGCATCTTGCTGGAGAAATCAACCAGCAGGCAGCGCCCCGTGCCGGTGGTGGCCATCAGGGTGGTCATCAGACCGGAATTGCCGCCAAAGTCGAAAGCCGCCTTCGGTTTGATGTGGGTGACCGCCCAGAACGGTAGGGCCTGGAGGGCCAGTTGCAGATTATCCGAGATCAATTTTCGGAAGGTGCAGCCCACCGGGAAAGCCAGGCTGTCATAGAAACTCTTCAGGGTATCCGCCGAAAGATCGTCCTCATCGGCCGCCAGATTCTTCCAGCCGGTGTCGAAAATTTCGCCGGTCTGGGCAGCCAGCGTCATCATCTCGGCCGGAGTCGATTTGGCGTAGATGGCGTAGAGCTGCCAGATCAGATCAGGAATGGATGTCCCCTGCGGCGCTCCAACCGCGACGAGCAGTCTGGGATAAATCGCCTCGCGGATCTTGAGGGCGACCTTCTCCACCTGGACCGTCTGCTCGATCAGCGCCAGAATTTTCTGCGCGGCACCAAAATTCAGCTTCCGATATTGGTCCTGAAAGTGAATGCACCCTCGGGACAGGTCTTCCGGGTTGAGGATCGACATCCTACCGTCATTGCGGTTGATTACCGCCGCATGACGTACATAGGTTTCATCAGCATTTGGGGCGGCCAAGCCCGTAAAGATCAGGTCAATGACATCCGCTTGCGCCACGTATCCCCCCTTGGCATTGGGAAACCATGCCCAAGACCATACAGATTTTGGGAGGAACGATGGTGTAATGAAGTGTAAATATTACCTCTATCCACGGTTACAAAACTTTACATTCCTCCCTTCCGAGCCAAGGGGGCGCGGGCTTATTGCAAATGCGCCGAATGCTTGCATCATAGGGGCGGGGAAAATGCCGGAGATCTGGTGGTGGATCCTATCCGTGAATTGCTGACACGTTGGCGCGACGATCCCGGCGGCACTTATCGCCTGTGGTTCCTGTGGGAGGAGCGGCTGAAGAATTTTCGCTCGATCCGCCGGGGCGTCGCCCAAGTGGTGGCGGAGATCGAGACTGGCACCTTCGGCAATGCTTACAAGGGGTCGTCGCTGGAAACGGCGGTGGGGGCCATCGCAGAGCAGCGGCAGATATTCAAGGGGGCGGATCATGCCTTCCTGTGGAAGCCGAAGCTGCGGATTCCCGACATCTATGAGAACCGGGACAACCAGCTGGCCTTCGCCCGCTGCCTTGCCGCCTGCGCCTGCTGTAGCGGCGAGGATGCGGTGATCGCCGCCATCCGCAGGCTCGATTCTCAGGCCATCAAGGGATTGGGGCCGGCGGTGGCCAATCTGCTCTACTTCCATCACCCGACCATCATCCCGCCGTTCAACACCGCCATCGTCAACGGTTACAACGCGCTGACCGGGGCCAAGGTCAAGCTGGGGCGGTGGGAAGAATACCTGGCCATGCGCGCCGGAATCCTGGCGCTCAACGCCAAGTACCGGGATCTGCTGTCCAATGATCTCGGCGCCGTCGCCGGCTTCCTGTTCGACATCGGCAGTGGGCGTTATCCGCCGCCGCCCTTAGCCGACGACGAGACCACCCGCAATGCCTGGAAGAGCGATCTGGCCCAGGTCCGGGCGGAAGGGGCCAAGTCCGAAAAAATCCTGGCCGCCGCCCGCCAGAGCGATCTCACCCACACCGAGGTGCAGGCGTGGCTGCGCGACCTCGGCCGCTCGCTTGGCTTCGACGTCTGGGTCGCCACCAACGACCGCAACCGGCCCTTTGCCAATGGTCGGCTGTCGGATGGCTGCCTTGCCGTGCTGCCACCGGCCATCGACCAAGCCCCAGGTGCCGATGCCATCCGCCTGATCGACGTGCTGTGGCTGGAGCGTGGGACGCCCAAAGTGGTCGGCGCCTTTGAGGTCGAGCACACCACATCCATCTATTCCGGTATTGTCCGTCTGCTCGACCTCGCTCTCGGAAGCGACTTGCATTCCCCCAACGGCCTGTTCCTGGTTGCCCCCGACGACCGTGAAGGTGAGGTCTGCGCCCAACTGGCCCGCCCGGCCTTCAGCCGTGTCGGCGATCTTAAAGTGCGGTTCCTGCCCTACGGCGAATTGAAGGCAAATCGCGAGGCCATGGCCCGCTTCGGCCAGGGTATAAAGGCGGTCGAGGCGGTGTCGCGGGTATTGGTGTAATGTCTCCGGGGATTGGGCCGGAGGCGCTTTTATGAGGAGCATCGCCGAATGCAAGAAAGGCTCACTTCACCCCACTGTCATTAAAATGCGTTCATTTGCCAGCCCGTTTCCTGCATGCTATCCAATCAGATGGTGATAACTGCAAGGATCGCCTCGGTGTCCCGTTTGATGTCCTCCCTACCGGTTCGGAAGCTGGCTGCGCTGCTCAGCCTGCTGATGATCCTGCTTGGGGGGCCGGCGGGCGGGGCATTCGTGCTCTGCTTCGGCGGCGGCCATATGGCCGTTGAGGCCGCCCAGGCAGGGAAGGACCATGTAGCGGTCGCTGGAGAGGATGTTCCTGCTTACGGTCAGGTAGTCGAAGCCGACTGTATCGACATACCGCTACTTCAGGCCGCTCCCATCGTCACCAAGAAGCAGGGTGCGGCTGGCCTCGACGCGGCCTTGCCTGTGTTGTCTATGCCTTGGACCGTCGCTCCTTTGTTCAGGGCAACCGTTGCTTTCGCCGCTCCGACGGATAGGCCATCGCTTGATCCACGGCTGGTCTCCCACCGCACGGTCGTTCTCCTGATCTGAAATTTCTCCGGTAACTGAACGTCTTTGCGTGTCTGCCTCGTGGCGGACGCGTTCGTCTTGCGTTTGATCCCGGAGATCGTTCCATGCGTACCAATACTCTGATCATTGTGCTGTTTGCCGTGGCGCTATCAGGTTGTGCCAACACGCCCAAAGTGCCCCTGGCCAATCGTCTCGAGGGCAAGACCCCGGATGAGAGGCACGAGATATTGCGGCGGACCTGCCTCACCGAGGCGGAATGGGACTTAGACAGAGCCGCCGCGCGTCAACCCATCAACGCGCAGCACCGCTACAGGGATTCCAACACCACCCGCGAAACCAGCCATCTAAAAACGCTTTGCCGCGAACTCTCGGCACTTCCCGCCATCCTAAGGAATACCCCGATCGAACTGAAGATGCGGACGGAACTGATCGAAAAATGCCGCAGGGAAATCGAGGATCACACGGATCTCCGCAGCAAGGAAAATATTGCGCATATGTCCCGTGTGCAGGAGCTATGCGAGGGCATGACAGGATTCAGCATCCCGACCGAACAAGACTGATGCTTATTGTGTCAAGGTTTATGGCGTCGTGTATCTGGAGGATTTAATGAATATGCCTGAGAAGCAGCCCTACTGGCGGCATATATCTCGACTTGCGCGAGCGAGTACTCTGGTATCTGCCGTCCTTCTCGCCGCGTGCGAGGCTGAGCCACCCGTGACGAGGCCTCAACCTAGGCCGCTCGGGCGCGATTTGGTCATGCCGCCATCCCTGGAGACGGCCGAGCGCTCCACCTCTGACGACAAGAACGTTGTGTCGCACTCCGTCGAAGCCCCCGTTGGCGAACTCACGTTGCAGCGCGCCCTTGCTCTGGCGCTGGTGGGCAGCCCGGAACTCTCGGCCTTCTCCTTCGACATCCGCGCGGCCGAAGCACGGACAATGCAGGCCGATTTCATCCCCAATCCGGTTCTTGGTGTCGATGCTCAGGATTTCGGTGGCCGAGACACGCGGCGCGGCTTTGATAGTGCCCAGACCACGCTGTCATTCAACCAGCTCATCGAGCTTGGGTCCAAGAGGGAAAAGAGGGTTCGCGCGGCGCGGCTGGATGAGAGCCTTGCCGCCTGGGATTACGAAACCAAACGGCTCGACACCCTGCTTGAGACGACCCGAGCCTTCATCGGCCTGCTCGCGGCCCAGCGGAAACTGGAACTGGCCGAAAGCATCCTGACGCTTGATCGGCAGGTTCATACCACCGTGGTCGAGCGCGTGCGCGCTGGCCGGGTCTCACCCCTGGAGGAACGCCGTGCCCAGGTCGCGTTGGCGAACGCTACGGTCTCGGTCGATCGTGCCCGGCGTGAAGTGACCGCCGCGCGCGATCGCCTCGCCATGCAATGGGGCGGCAAGGTCGCAAGTTTCGATCGCGCCATCGGGAATCTCGCCGAGGTGTCCGCGCCGCGCCCATTGGCCGAGTTGCTTTCTCTGGCGGCCCAGAACCCCGACTTGGCGCGTTGGGCCACCGAAGTGGACAGCCGGGAAGCGAAGGTGAATGTCGAACGGTCGAAGGATATTCCAGACCCGACACTTTCCGCCGGTGTCCGCCGCTACGGGGAAGACCGATCGAACGCGTTCATCGCGGGCATCAGTATCCCCATTCCGGTCTTTGGGCTGAACCGTGGCAACGTCCTCGACGCACAGGAACGCCTTGCGAAAGGCCGTGCCGAGCAGAGAGCGGCCGAGGCGCGGATCACAACGGCGGTGAAGATGGGCTTCGAGAAGCTTTCCTCGGCCTTCGAGGAGGTGAACTCGCTCAACCGGGACATTCTCCCCGCCGCCACCACCGCTTTCGATGGGGCTGGAGAAGGCTATCGCCAGGGCAAATTCGCCCTGATCGATGTCCTGGATTCCCAGCGGAGCTTGACCGAGGCACAGGGGCGGCTGGTGGATGCGACGGCCGAGTACCAGATTGCCCGCGCCGAAATGGAGCGGTTGACCGGCCAGTCGATGACCAGCCCCCAACCCACCCAGGCTCGGGCAGGAGAGAAATGATGCGGCGACAGCTTTTATTTTCCACCGTAATGACGGCATTGGCCTGGACGTTTTCGGTCTCTGGCCCGGCCCTTGCCGAGGACGCCGCCGTGCCCGGCGAAATTCGCCTGAACGACGAGCAGATCAAGCTGATCGAGCTTGAAACCGTGACCGCAACAGTTGGTCGGGTTACCAGTGAACTGGCCTTGAACGGCGAGGTGACTCCTGATCTTGACCGGATGGTGGAGATTCAGCCGCGTGCCAGTGGAGTGGTTCGGGAAGTCACTGGCCGTCTGGGCGAGGCGGTGCGCGCCAACGCGCCTCTTGCCGTGGTGGAGAGCAGTCAGATCGCGGAAGCAGAGGCCGCATACCTTGCGTCACGCTCGCGGGCGGCCTTGGCCCAGACCCAGTTCGGTCGGGAAGAGACGTTGTGGAAGAAGAAGATTTCCGCTGAACAGGACTATCTCCAAGCGAAACAGGAAGCCGCCGAGGCCGAGATCGAGTTCAGGACGGCCGAACGCAAGCTCAAGCTGCTCGGTCTTGACCCCAATGCAAAGAACGGTGCGCTCCGGCAGGGTTCCGGTTCGGTGCGGCTCCCGGTGGTGGCCCCATTCGACGGAACCCTCATCGAGAAGCGCGTGGCGGTCGGCGATCAGGTCTCTGAGGCGACCGTGCTGTTCCGTATCGCCAACCTCGACAAAGTTTGGGTCATCGCCAGCGTGCATGAGAACGACATGGGCAAGGTCGCGGTTGGACTTCCGGCCATGGTCACCTTGTCGGCCTATTCGGATCGGCGCTTTGAAGGGCGGGTCGCCTGGGTCTCCGATCTTCTCGATGAAAAGACGCGAACCCTCAAGATCCGTGTCGAACTGAACAACAAGGAGAGGCTGCTGAGGCCCGGCAGCTTTGCGCGGGTAAAAGTGGCGGCGAAGGGCGTGGAGGCCGTTACAATCCCTGTTTCGGCGGTGCAGAGACAAAAGGCGGAGCGGATCGTCTTCGTCGAGGCGGCCAAGGGCGTATTCCAACGCCGGGAGGTAAAAATCGGCATGACATCGTCCCAGGCCGTCGAGATCGTAGAGGGACTGGAGGCGGGTGAGCGTGTGGTCACCAGCGGAGCCTTCGCCCTGAAGTCCGAGCTCGAAAAAAGCGCCTTTGTGGACAAGGACTAGGCCGCCGGAGAACGCATTTCATGATTAACACGATAATTGAACGCGCTTTACAGCGGCGTTTTCTGGTCATATTGGCGGCCCTAGCCGTCTTTGCGTTCGGCATCTGGACGACATTCCGGCTGAACCTCGACGCTTTTCCGGATGTGACCAACATCCAGGTTCAGATCAACACGGAATCGCCCGGACTGGCCGCCGCCGAGGTGGAGCGGCTTGTCACTTTCCCCGTGGAATCGGTGATGAACGGGATTCCCGGCGTCACCCAGGTGCGGTCAATTTCAAAGACCGGGCTGTCCGTGGTCACGGTGGTCTTTGAGGACAACGTTGATACCTATTTTGCCCGTCAGCTCGTTCTGGAGAAGCTTCAGACAGCCAAGGAGCGTATCCCCAACAAGCTTGGAAGCCCTGAGCTCGGGCCGATCACCACGGGCCTGGGGCAGGTCTACAAATACCTTCTCACCAGCCCCACCCACAGCGCGATGGAATTGCGCGAGATCAACGATTGGCAGGTGAAATTCCAGCTCCGCACCGTCCCAGGCGTGACCGACGTATTGAGCTTCGGCGGTTCGGTTCGACAATACCAGGTTCAGGTCGATCCCAATCGCCTCGTGTCCTACGACTTGACGCTCGACGACCTCAAAAAGGCGCTTCAGTCCAACAATGCCAATGCCGGAGGATGGTACATCGAAGGGGCGCAGGAGCAACTGTCGGTTCGCGGTGAGGGCTTGGTCAGCGGCGGCCCGGAGGGATTGGCCGACATCGAGAGTGTCGTCCTGAAATCGGTCGATGGTACTCCGGTCTTCGTCCGCGACGTGGCCAAGGTGGAATACGGCAGCGAAATTCGCCAAGGCGCCGTGTCCATGAACGGCAACGGTGAAGCCGTGATGGGCGTTGTCCTGCAATTGAAGGGCGCCAACACGAATACCGTCATCCAGGGCATCCGCGCCAAGCTGTCCTCGGTTCAGGCTTCGTTGCCGCCGGATGTCAAGATCGAACCGGTCTATGACCAGTCCGCTCTGATCCTGAAGGCCGTCGGCACCGTGCAGAAGGCTCTTGCCGAGGCGGCAATCCTGATCGTGATCGTCCTCTTTCTTTTTCTGTGGAATATACGGTCGG
This sequence comes from Paramagnetospirillum magnetotacticum MS-1, assembly GCF_000829825.1. NCBI lineage: Bacteria > Pseudomonadati > Pseudomonadota > Alphaproteobacteria > Rhodospirillales > Magnetospirillaceae > Paramagnetospirillum > Paramagnetospirillum magnetotacticum. Next base: position 22,127 of record NZ_JXSL01000026.1, read on the forward strand.
CGCTGGTCGTCCTCGTTTCCATTCCACTCTCCATGCTCGTCGCCGTGATAATGATGCGATGGGCCGGATTATCGGCCAATCTCCAGTCGCTGGGAGGATTGGCGATCGCCATCGGCATGATGGTGGATGGTTCGCTGGTTATGGTCGAGAATATCGTTCGGCATCTGGCCGAACCCCATTATCGCGACAGATCGCTGCCATGGCGGGTGGCGCAAGCCGCTCGCGAGGTTGGGAATCCCGTTTTCTTCGCCGTCTTGATCATCATTGTCGTGTTCCTGCCCCTTTTCACCCTCCAAGGGGTGGAGGGCAAGCTGTTCAGCCCGATGGCCTTCGTTATCGCCTTTGCGATGCTGGGGTCGCTGGTCGTCGCCCTCACCATCGTGCCCGTGCTGGCGTCACTTGCCCTGAGCCCCAACCAAAGTGACGAGGACAGCTTCCTCATGCGCGCCGTCCGGCGGGCCTATACGCCAGCCCTTGCCTTCGCGCTGCGTCGGCGAGTCCTTGTCGTCGGGTACGCCGCCGGGGCTCTCGTCATTTCTGGATTTCTGCTCACGCGGCTCGGCACCGAATTCGTACCGGAACTCGACGAGGGCACCCTAAGCGTCCGCATTACCATGAACCCCAGCATTTCCTTGGCCGAATCCTTGAAGATCGCCCACCGCCTGGAACGCCGTCTGCTGTCCAATCCGGACGTCACATCCGCCATCAGCCAGATCGGCCGCCCGGAATTAGGAGGAGACCCCGAAGCGGTCAACAACAATGAAATCTGGGTCGGCCTGAAGCCCCAGTCGGAATGGACCAGCGCCGGGTCCAGGGCAGAACTCGTCGCCAATATCAACAAGGAGTTGGCCGAATATCCCGGTGTGGCCATCAATATTTCCCAACCCATCGCCAATCGGGTCGACGAGCTTCTTTCCGGGGTCAAGGCTCAGATCGCAATCAAGCTTTTCGGCGGCGACCTCCGGGTTCTGGAAGAAAAGGGCCGGGAAATCGAGGAAATCGTCAAGGCCATCGACGGTGCAGCCAATGTTCAGGCCGAACAGATCAGCGGCGAGGCGCAATTGGTCGTCCGAGCCAACCGCGCCGAACTTGCCCGCTACGGCCTGAATGTCGCGGACGTGATGGACGTGGTCTCCACCGCCATTGGCGGCGAAGCCGTGACCAATGTGCTCGACGGCCAGCGCCGCTTCGCGGTCTATCTGCGGGTGGCCGAGCCGTTCCGCTCCGACATGGCCGCGATCGGTGAGCTTTGGGTGGTCAACAAGGACGGTGTGCGCGTACCGCTGTCGCAGGTTTCCGACATCAGCCTCGTGGAAGGGCCGCCCAGTATCAATCGGGAAGACGCGCAACGGCGAACGGTTATCCAGGCCAACGTCCGAGGGCGCGACATGGGCGGGTTCGTCGCCGAGGCCCAGGCGGCAGTCGCACAGAAGGTCCAACTGCCACCGGGCTATGTCGTGACCTGGGGTGGTCAATTCGAGAACCAGCAACGGGCGCAACGCACGCTGATGATCGTCGTGCCGGTCTGCCTCGGGCTTATCTTCCTGCTGCTGTATTTCTCGTTCGGTTCGATGGCGAATGCCGCACTGATCATTCTGAATGTCCCATTCGCCCTGATCGGCGGGGTGTTCGCTCTATGGGTCTCGGGACAGTTTCTCAGTGTGCCGTCTTCGGTCGGCTTCATCGCGCTCTTTGGCGTGGCGGTGCTCAACGGCGTCGTCATGGTGTCGTATTTTGACCAACTCATCCGGGAAGGACGAACGGCGGCTGAGGCCGTGGTGGAAGGTGCCATGCTGCGGCTGCGTCCGGTATTGATGACGGCCACGGTGGCCAGCCTTGGCCTTATCCCCCTGCTGCTGTCGAACGGTATCGGCTCGGAGGTGCAGAAGCCGTTGGCGACGGTTGTCGTCGGCGGTCTCATAACCTCGACCCTGCTCACCCTCCTTGTGCTTCCCGTGCTCTACGGTTGGCTCGCCGAATGGCGGAAGCGCAACGAGCAGAGAGCTTTGGAATTACAGGCACCCCATGGCCTGAGATAAAGACCGTATCCGTCGCGAGACGAAAGTTGTGGCTGGAATTCTTGACTTCAGCAATAGGGCAATCCGTGGAATGGAGAATAGCATGAACGGCATGACGAAACATCTGACGCTGGCCGTTATGGCCTTAATACTGGCCGCCTCCAGCGCATTTGCGGATGAGATCGGCGTCTATAATCTTACTATGAGCAAGGAAAAATTCTTGCCGGAGCGGATCGAAATTCCAGCAGAGACCAAAGTGTCCATCATGATCGACAACCAGGGCGATGCTACCGAGAAGCTGAACTTCCTGGTCAATCATGAGAGGGTTTTGCCGGGTGGCAAGGCGACACGACTGTTTATCGGGCCGCTGGAGCCCGGCGAATATAAATTCGTCGGAATCTACCATCCAGAGCGGTCATTCATCATCATTGCTAAGTAAGAAGACGTGCTGCACGCGTTATTCCCGTGCCACACAAATAGCCTGAGGACGTGGTGATGATTACTCGTCTGGTCGCCCCCGTCGTCGTCTGCATGCTATTGCTGCCCTGGCCGACAGTGGCCTCGGCACGGCAGCAGGCCGCCGGTCCCATCGGGGACCGGCCGACCGCCCCGGCGCGGGAGCATCTGGCCAACACCCGCGCCTTGCCGCTGTCACGGCTGCTGGGGCTGTGTGGCGAGGTCAAGAAGCTCGTGGTTCTCGAAGGACAACTGGGCAAGCGCCCACTGACCCAGGAGGACATCCATGTGGTCAGCAACGGCACCAAGTGTCTGGCGGCCACGGCTTCCATCTTCGAGACCATCCGGGTGATGGCTTCCATGTATCAGGAGCGGTTGGTCTGCATGCCCGGCGGTGTCAAGGACCAGGACTTGCTGGAAGGCATGCTGAAATGGCTGGAAGGCCAGGATCGCCAAGGAAATGACGATCTCTTCCGGCTCAGCGCTCCGCAGGCATTCATCATCTACATCCGCAAGGCTTATCCCTGTACGACGGGGGAATAGCGTCGTTCTGCTCCGCTATTGCCTCACGGCGCCTGTCGCATCCAACCGTTGGCGCGGTCAACAACGAGCTTCTGCACCAGCGAGCCATCCTGGGTGGTGATGTCGGCGGTGATGGTTCCGTCCTTCTGTTCTGCCACCGTGCCGAGCTTGAGGCACGGATTGCCTTGCCACGCCAGCCATTGGGTCATGTTTTGCGTCACCTGATCAACGGTCAAAGGGGATGATGCCGCGTTGCCCGCGGTTCCCATCATGCCACAGTGTCCCATACCCGGCCCCATCATCATTCCCTGTCCCATCATGCCATGGTTCATCATCATCCATGGCCCCGTAGGCTGACCTTGCTGGGGTTGAGACTGCGCCAACGCGCCCATGACGATCACGCCGACAACAACGGCGGCCAAGGAGATCGGTTTCCAATACGACATGGCACCCTCCTGTTGAAGATCGAGTAGAAATACTACCCCCATTTCATGGATTTGTCCTTTGCTCCGAGATGGTATCCGGCTGGCGGTGGCGGCTCACTGCGACAAGCAGAACGGCACCGGCGCTAATGGCAATGTCCGCAAAGTTGAAGGTGGGCCATGACCAGGATCGCCAGTGAAGCAGGATGAAATCCGTCACATGACCGAAGGCCGCCCGGTCGGCCGCATTCCCGGCGGCACCGCCGACAATGAGAGCAAGCGCCATTTTTGAAGCAATCTCCCCCGTCGACGGCAAGCGCGTGAGCCAAACCACCAGCCCCATGACGATAACCACCGAAAGCACCACCAGCGGCCAGCGTTGCCAGCCTCCTGGATCGGCGAACATGCCGAACGAAACCCCGGTGTTGTAGCCCAACGATAGGCTTAGGATCGGCAACAGAGGAATGGAGCTATCGGCGAGAATGCCTTCCATCGCCCTCTTCATCACCAGATCAACTCCGGCGACACCCACAGACAGACACAGCCAGCGCAAATTCGACGGGACACTCATCATGCTCTTCCTTCTCTGCCTCCCAGCATCCGCAACCCGTTGAACACCACCAACAGCGACGCTCCCATATCGGCGGCAATGGCCCCCCACAGGGTGGCGATTCCGGCGAAGGCCAGCACGGTGAATACCGCCTTGACCCCAAGGGCAAAGATGATGTTCTGCCGAAGGACCGCGTGCATCCTGCGGGAATGGTCCACCAGCCAAGCCAGCTTGCCGAGGTCGTCCGACATCAGCGCCAGATCGGCGGTCTCGATAGCGGTATCGGTGCCTGCCGCGCCCATGGCGATGCCGAGGCTGGCCTTGGCCATGGCGGGGGCGTCGTTCACTCCGTCACCGACCATGGCGACGGTGCCATGGCGATCCACCAGTTCTCCGATGGCTGCCAGCTTGTCCTCGGGCAGCAGTTCTGCCCGCACCTCGTCGAGGCCGACCAAGGCGGCGATGCGCTCGGCGGTGGCGCGGTTGTCGCCGGTCAGCATGACCAGCTTTTCCACCCCCGCCCGGCGCAAGCCGGACAAGGCGGCGGCGGCTTCGGGTCGCACGGCGTCGGACAGGGCAATCAGCCCGCAAACATGGTCGTCGCTGCCGATGACCACCACCGACTGGCCACCCGCCTCCAGCCGTTCGGCCAGGGCATGGACCTCGGGGGTTTCACCGCCCCGTTCCTCAAGATAGCGATGCGAGCCCAGCCAGTAGGAGCGGCCATTGAAAGTGCCGGTGGCCCCCTTGCCGGGAAGCGACTGCACCCCTTCGGCGGGAACCGGGCTGACGCCCTTGGATAAGGCATAGGCGATGATCGCCTGGGCGATGGGATGGGTGCTGCGGGCCTCCAGCGCCGCCGCCCGCGCCAGCAGGTCTTCCTCACTATGGCCGTTCAAGGCAACCACCGTTTCGACGCTGGGGCGTCCTTCGGTGATGGTGCCGGTCTTGTCGAAGGCGATGACCTTCAGCCGGGCCGGGGTCTCCAGGTGTTCGCCGCCCTTGACCAGGACGCCGTTGCGCGCCGCCGCCGCCATGGAGGCAACCACGGTGACCGGGGTGGAGATCACCAGGGCGCAAGGACAGGCGATTACCAGCAGCACCAGCGAGCGGTAAATCCATTCGCCCCACTCGGCTCCGAGCAGCAGAGGCGGCCCGGCCATGATGACCAGGGCGATGCCCATGACGATGGGCGTGTAGATCGCCGCGAAGCGATCAACCCAGCGTTCGGTGGCCGAGCGGCGGCTCTGCGCCTCCTCGACCATGCGGGCGACATGGGCCAGGGTGGTGTCCTGAGCGGGTTTGGTGTTCTCGATGTCCAATGCGCCGTCGCCGTTGACGGTGCCCGCGAAGACCTCGGCACCGGGGGCTTTGAAGACCGGAACGCTCTCCCCGGTGATTGGCGCTTGGTTGACGCTGCTCTCGCCGGACAGGATGCGGCCATCGAGCGGAATGCGCTCGCCCGGACGAACGACGAACACCGCTCCTACCGCCACCTGTTCGGGGGCCATCTCGACCTCACCAGCGGCAGATTTCACCCGTGCGGTCGGCGGGGCAAGGTCCATCAGCGCGGCGATGGCGCGGCGTGCCCGGCCCGCGCTCCAGTTTTCCAGCGCCAGCGACAGGGCGAACAGGAACGAGACCGAGGCGGCTTCCAGCCAATCGCCCAGGGCGATGGCGCCGACAACGGCCACGGTCATCAGCAGGTTCATGTCCGGGCGCAGCCGTCGGATCGACATCAAAGCCTTGGGCAGCACGAACCACAGCCCGATCACCACCGCCACCGCCTCGACGGCATGAGCGGGCACGGGCTTTTGGATCAACGTATCCAGGACAAAACCAATGCCGGTCATCACGCCGCTGGCGGCGGTCAGAAGCGCTTGGCGTCGGCGGCGACCGTCTTCATCCGAGGTGGAGGCAGTGGCCGACCAGGGCCGCGCCGTCATTCCCGTCCGGGCCACCGCCTGGATGACGGCTTCGGACGTGGCGGCCTCGGACAGCACGATCATCTTGCCGTTGAGGACATCGAAGGCGAGGTTGTCGGCGCCGCCGACCAGCGGCCCCACCTCGGCCTTGAGGAGGGCGATTTCCTCGGCGCAGTCCAGCCCGGTCACCTTGAAGGCGACACCCCGCCCGGTCGGAACCGGCTTGGCCTCGGCCTCGTGGTGATGATCCTTGTCTTGGTCATCGTGGCAGTGATGCCCGCAGCAACCCGCGCCCATTCTCTCTCTCCTCATGTCACCGAAGGCGGTCCAACGGACTGGGCCGACCGCCTCGACGCCAGAGGATGAACCCTGTGGCTGCTACAGGGTCAAGACGAAAATCAGAGCGCCAACGTCACCAGGGCGACGCCGCCCGCCACGCAGCAATACCAGCCGAAGGGATTAAGCGCGTGGAAGTCATGCCGGTGGAAATAACGCATCAGAGCCCAGGTGCTGAGGTAAGCCGCGATTCCCGCGACGATTCCGGTCGCGACCGCAAGGCCGCCCAACTCGCTCATCGCGCCGCTATGGATCAGCTTGGGGACTTCCAGGACACCGGCTCCGACGATGATCGGCAGGGCGATCAGGAAGGAGAAATGGGCTGCATCTTCATGATGGAGGCCGACCAGAATCCCGCCCACCATGGTCGCGCCTGACCGGGAAATCCCTGGGAGCAACGCGGCGCACTGCCAGACGCCGATCAGGACGGCATCCTTGATGCTCAGATCGGCAAGCCGCTTGCCGGTATTGGATCGCCGCAGACGTTCCCCGAAGAACAGCATGAGGCCGTTGGCGACGAGGAAGGCCGCCGCCACCCCCGGTGCCCCGAAAAGATGGCGAAGCGCCTTCTCCAGCAGAAAGCCGACCACGACCGCCGGAAGGGTCGCCGCTACGATGCGAACGACCAAGCGGCGGTTCTCCGGTGTTCCTCGCCCGAGCAGAACGGCGGAAACTCCCATCCATTCCCGCCAGAAATAGATCAGCAGGGCGGTGGCCGTACCGAGATGCAGGACGACAAGGAAGGGCAGGAAGTCTGGCGCATGCTGGTCGATGCCCCAGCCAAGGATGGCGGGGATGATGACCGCGTGTCCCAGGCTGCTGACCGGGAAAAGCTCGGTGACACCCTGGATGAGCGCGATGAGCAGGGCCTGAAGGGTTGTCATGGGGAACTGTCTCTTTTCATCGGTCAGGCTGGACAAACCGTATTGGTTCGCCAAGATTGAAGTCTGGAGCGGCTACAGGGTCAAGGGCGCATGACGACGGGAACCTTCAATATCGGACGGCTCGGCGAACGGGCCGGTGTCAACATCGAGACGATCCGTTACTACGAGAAGATCGGCCTGCTGCCCGAACCGGGACGGACGGCTGCCGGTTATCGGCAGTATGGCGAAGACCATCTGCGGCGGTTGTCCTTCATCCGCAAAGGGCGCGATCTCGGTTTCAGCATCGAGGCGATCCGGGCACTGTTGCGTCTGGCCGAACATCCCGAGCAGCCCTGCGAGGATGCCGACCGGCTGGCCTCGGCGCATCTGGCTGAGGTCGAGCGCAAGATCGAGGAGTTGGGGCGGTTGCGGGACGCTCTAAGCGAGATGGCCCACTGTTGCGCCGGAACCGTCGCCGAATGCCGCATCATCGACGCTCTGGCATCGTGACGCCCTGAAATCAGGATGACCGGGGCGCGAACAGGATGATGGCCGCGCCGGTCAGGCAAATCGCCGCGCCGAGAACATCCCAGCGGTCGGGGCGATTGCCCTCGACCAGCCACAACCATACCAGTGAAGCCAGGATGTAGACCCCGCCATAGGCGGCATAGGCGCGTCCGGCAAAGTCGGTCTCGACCCTGGTCAACAACCACGCGAATACGGCAAGGCTCGCCATGCCGGGCAGGAGCCAGACCATCGACTTCCCCAGCCTCAGCCACGCCCAGAAGGCGAAACAGCCGCCGATCTCGGCGAAGGCGGCCAGAACATAGGTGGGAATGGACAGCATTCAGCTATGCCCATGCCGGTGGTGGGCATCAGGAAAATGGGGGTGCTGGTGGATCATCGGCTCGTGCCGGTGAGGATGTACATGCGCCCCCAGCGGCTCGTCTCCGTGATGGTGGTGATGTTCGTCATGCTCATGGGCATGTTCATGCTCCATGGCATTGTGCTGGTGATCATGCTCGTGACGTTCGGTCAGATGCAGCCAAACGCCAACGCCCATCAGCGCCGCCGCCGCAACCAGACGCAGGCTGATCGTTTCCCCGAGCAGCAGCACCGAGACAATCGCCCCGACGAACGGTGCGGTGGAGAAGTAGGCTCCGGTCCTGGCGGTTCCCAGTTCCCGCAACCCGACCACGAAGGCAACGAGGCTGATGCCGTAGCCGAGGAAGCCGATGGCACCGGCAGCGGCTACGGTTGCAACAGGTGGACTATGCGCCCCCATGGCAACCGCCAGCACCACATTGGTCACGCCAGCGCTCAGTCCCTTGATGGCGGCGATCTGTACCGGATCGGACAGCGACACCTTGCGGGTCAGGTTGTTGTCGATGGCCCAGCACAGGCAGGCGGCCAAAACCGCAAGGGACGGCCAGGACGGTTCGACCGAGCCGGTCGGCCAGGACAGCACCGCCGCCCCCACCATGATGGCAAGCATACCGAGCACGATACGGCGGTCGGCATTCTCCTTGAACACCACCCAGGCCAGCACGGCGGTGAGCACCCCTTCGGCATTCAGCAGCAGCGACGAGGTGGCGGCGGAGGCACCCGACAATCCGTACATGAGCAGCACCGGACCGGCAACGCCACCCGAGAGAATGGCGCCGACCAGCCACGGCCACTCCCCAATACCGAGCCTGGATTGCTCACCCTTGGTCACAAAGTGGACGGCGGTGAGGCCGATCCCCGAGCCTAAATACAGGATGCCCGCCAGCAGCCAGGGATCGATGCCGCCAAGCAGCAGCTTGGCGAACGGAGTGCTGCCGCCGAACAGGATTGCGGCAACCAAGGCGGCAAGGATGCCCTTGTTCATTTTAGCCCCCGAAATCCGGCAAAATCCAAGCAAAACCACCCGGAGATTGATCCCCCGATTTGGGGGGCAAGTCCAATACAAACACCAAAAGCGGCTGACCGGGGAATTACTCCCCCGGTCAGCCGCATCAAATGGATAAGAAGTACGGCTACCTCCCGATTGGCGGTGCCTGGGCCAGCAGGGTGCGGGTCTGTTCGGAATCCGCCGAGCCGCCGAACTCGAAGTCGAAGGCGGTGGCGAACTTACCCGCCAGCAGGGTGACAACGGAGATGATGCAGCCACCGACGGCGGTGTTGCCGTCGACATGGCCGAACACCATGAAGCCGATACCACCGACGATGCCAAGTCCGGCAGTGACCAGCAGGACGTTGGCGCGGGTGTTGCTGCGGCCGGCCTTGATGAACTCGCTGTCGCGGGCACGGGCGTTCTGACGTTCGGCCAGGGTGGCGGTCAGCGTGGTGATGGCCCCGGTCATCTGCTGCATGCGTTCGGCATGGGCGAAGGCCTGAGCCTGGGAGCGAAGCTGGAACACCCGATTGGGGTCGGCCAGCACCTCGCGGGCCTTATCTGGATCGTCGGTGCCGGTGATGGCGCGGACGGTGTCGGCCAGTTTGCCGACCGCCTTCTCGGCATCGTCGCCGAAAAGGCTGGCGATTTCCGGCGCCACGTCCAGCGCCACCTTGGCCAGCCCAGCGATGGGATTGGCGGCGATGGCGGCGGCATCGCCGAGGAGATCGAGCAGGTTCATGGCCAGGCGCTCCCCAGCCCCATGCCAATTCCGGCCAGGATCACCTCTCTGGCGTAGGGCTGCTGGCCGTTTTCATGGCGTATGATGGCTTCGACCAATCCAACCATGGTGTCGGCCTTGGTCAGGTCGATAGCCTGGTCGGGCGTCACGCCTAGGCGGGAGGCGACATGGGCGATATAGGAGCCGGTGTCGTTCTCGCAGCCCGGCGCCCAACGGGTGATGATCCCCGTCACGGTGTTTAGGCCGTAGCGGCGTTGATAGCCGAACAGAATGCGGGTCAGCGCCCGAATGCCCGCTTCAGGGCTGACAAACTCCTCGAACACCGGATCGTCATCGGTGGCGCGTTCGCCCTGCCACTGAGTCTTGTCGCCGGGGGATTCCTTGATATTGCCGGGATTATTGAGGCGAATGCCACGCGGCACGACAGCGTCCTTGGTCATGGGGAACCTCCAATGAAAATGCCGCCCAAAGGCGGCTGGTGGGAACGGTGATGACGGAAGCGGCTAATTCACATGCACCCGCGCATCCTCGGCGACGGCTGTGATTTCCACCTGCTCGGCGCGGGGACGGATGGCGAGGATGCGGGCGGTCTGCGCCCAAGCCTGGCCGGGGCCAAAGGAGAAGTAGGTCCGCTCCTCCGAGCCGCCGGTATAAGGGGTGACGGTCAGCGGCTCGGCGAGACGCACCAGGGTGGGCGCATCGGCCACCGGCTCGACCCGGAACGGCCCGGCAAGGCTGCCGTCGCGGCGGCGCAGCGCCAGAAAATGGCTGGCGCCCCCGGTCCAGGTCAGCGGCTCGGACAGCATCAGCACCGCCCCAGTCCAGGGCGGCTTGGCGGATTCGGCCCGCCAGTCGATCACCTCGCCGCCCTGGCCCCAGCGGGGCATGTCGTGGGTGATGGCGACGAGATCGCCGTAGGTCGGGATCATGCCCTCCAGCTCGGTGCGGAAGGTGACCATGCGACGGCGATAACGGTTGTTGGCGGCGATGTAGAGACCTTCCCGCTGGGCGTGGTCCTTGGCGGTGCAGCCGAACAGATTGACCTTGGCCGGGTTGTCGCCCTGGCTATCGGGCAGCTTGGCGGTGGTCTCGTCGGGCTTCCAGGTCCGCGACGAGAAATACTCCACCGTCACCGCGTCGGCGGTGTCGTCGCCGGGCATGACGTATTTGATCTTGAACGAGCCCTTGACGATGTTGCGCGGCCCGAACATGGCCACCGGCATGGTCTGCGGCGCGTCGCGGATGATGCGGACGATGCCGCCCTGCTGGATGGGTACGGCGCGGCCGCAGCGGGCGATGCGGGTCAGCGCTTCCCACACCGTCATGCTGGTGTCGAACACCGCGTCGAAGAAATCGCCACGTCCTTGCCAAACGGCATCCAGGGTGGCCAGCGTCTTAAGGTCGATGCGGCTGTCGACCAGCTTCGCCCCATACTCGGCTTTGCAGGCATCAGCAAAGGCCCAGGCGATGGAGCGGGTCGGCTGCGGCGCCGACCAACCGCCCGCCGCCGACCATACCGGCAGCTTGCGGGTGGCGATGACGTTGATCATGCGCGAGGAGCGCTGGCTCAGATTGTCGGTGGCGCGCATCTTGACCGCCAGCAGAGTGACGGAGCCGAAATCGGGCTGGCCGGTCAAATAGGCACGCAGAGCACCCCAGCGGATTTCGTGGCCGGCACGTTCGGCGGTGTCCTTGGTGTCCAGGCGGCGCAACCGGACCTCGTAACGGCCCGGACTGACCGAATAGCGGAAGGACAGACGGAGCGTGCTGTTGGTGGCGGCGGTATGCGACGGCTGCGCCAGAACCGCCCAGCCGCCAATGGCTCCACCCTCGGCATCGATGGCCCGCGCCTCCACCTGCCACTGGACGGTGCGGCTATCGAGGCTGCCGCCGTCATTGGCGTAATAGAGGCCACGGGGCATCACCACGTCGATGCCCAGCGCTCCGGCCGTGGTATCGACCGGGTTGGCGGTGAACGGGCCGATATATCCATCATCACCGGACTGCACCAGATTGGGAGCCACCAGTTCCTGGCCCGCCACCTCGGCGGCGGTGACCACGTCCGGCTCGAACAGGGTGACCCGGCTGCCGGGAGGAACGGTTTCGGTCTGGACCTCCTCGAAGGAGGAAATCGGGGTGTCCTCGATGCGGATCTGCTCGACTGCATACTCCCCCTGGCCGATGACGTGGAGCTGATACAGGTACTGCTCGCCGCCGACGTAATCCTGGTAGGGCTCGGAGGCGAGGTCGGGATAGATCAGGTGGCGGCCATAGATCACCGGGATCGGCTGGCCCAATCGGCCCTGGTTGCCCTGAGCCTGGATTGAATAGGTCGGGCTGGGGGCCGGAGCGCTGCCGCTGCCGCCCCAGTTGAGCGACGGCATGGAGGGCTTGGGGGCCGGGATCACCGTGTTGATCAGCATCGAGCCGGCCAGGGCGATACCAGCGGTGGCCATGGCGGCGGCACTGCCGGCGGCGGTATAGCCCATGGCTACTGCCGCCATGGGGCCCAGATAGATGGCGGCCACCATCACCGCGATGGTCAGCACGATCCGCATGGGGTTCTTGCCGCCCCCACCGCCGCCGCCGCCGCCCTGGGGCCAGCGAATGACGGTGACGACCTCGCCGTCCACGATAGCCCGGACGGCATAAATGCCGACCGGCACCGTCATGCCGCCGATCAGGATCTCCGGCCCGTCGGGCCAGCAATCCTCGGCGATGCCGCAATCCTGCAACAGGCCGCCCACCGTGATCCCGGAGTCCACCGCATGAACCGAGCGGCTGGCCACCGGCTCGAACGGATTGGTGACGATGACGATGGAGGCGGTCATGGCGAAAACCGATAGAAGCCTTCGACGGCCCAGCCGTTGAGCTTGATCGCGTCCGAACGCTGGAACACCACCCCGGCACCCTCGGCGCAGTGCAGGACGCCGCCGCCATCAACATCAAGCCAGACGCCCACATGGATGGGATGGCGTGATCGGCGCAACAGCACGCAATCGCCCTCCGCAGGCGGGTCAACCTTGGCCCAACGCCGCCGCTCGGGATGGTCGCGGAAGGTTCGGCCCATGACCAGCATGTCTTCGGGATTGCCGATCTCGGGCAGCAGGCGGCCAAAATGCTCGGCCTGCACCATGCGGACGAACTCCCAGCAATTGAACGAGTCCGGCCCGCTGCCGTGGACGGACCACGGCAGGCCGATATAAGCGGCAGCCCAATGCATGATGCCCTCGAAGGAATGGGGTCCAGGGACGAGTCCCTGGCAGGTGCAGGGCAGTGCCCTGCGAAGATCACCGCGCCAGACCGGGAAAGCGCCGAGCGGTATAGGTGATGGACGGAAAGGACTTGTTCCCGGCATCCAGCATGCGGGCGCGCCCCGTGACCCTCATGGTGTCGGCTTCGACCTCGGTCAGGGCCATGGTGATGGGCGGGTCCATATGGGGGCCGTTGAGATCGGTGGAGAGATAGGGCCGCCAGGTGATCTCGATCACCTGCTGGCTGATGGCGGCTCCCTCAAGGGCATCGGTGATGTCGCTGCCGACATTGTCGAGGGTGACGGTGATTTCCGGTACCGGAGCGGTATCCACCGGCGGCGGTGAGAACTCGAAAGCCAGCGCAGCGAAGGTCACCCGTTTGCCGCCGTCACGGGGAGCACCGGCCTCCAGCCGGGCGGTGAGATCGGCATGGTCGCGCACCACCCGGATCGGTGTGGTGAAACTGGGATGCCAGATTTCCAACGTATCGAGAACCACCGTTCCGGCCGGAGCCGATGCAAACGCCTCCTTCAGCGCCTGCGACAATGCCGGATCAGGCATTGTCCGCGTCCGGCGACACCCCGCAACGGGGGCTGGGGAACGGACACAGCGTCCTGGTCTCCAGCAGCATGCGGATCTGATGGACGACCTCGCTCAGACCCTCGACCGCCGAGCGCAGGGCCTCGGTCTGGCGGGCCTGTTCCTCGACCACATGGGCGAAGGCTTCGACGGGGACACCGGATGCATCCGGCGCCCCCTGCTTCCTCGACCATGCCCAGGCGATGATGGCGATGATGATCACCGTGGCGGCGATGGCGGCGATCTGGACCATGGGGGCTGCTTGCCCCCAGGCGCCCACATACTGGGTGGCGACGCCCGCCCAGATTTCCGGGGATTGTTCGGTCATGGCATTGAATTCCGGGTCGGGGGAAGGGGCTACCAGGAGAAGGCCAGGATCTCTTCCTGGGAGGCGAGTTTGGCGATTGCGGCTTCGGCCTCGTTGCTCGCCAGCCGAATGACCTCGCGCTCGGCATAGACCTCCTGGAGGGTCTTGGTGCCGTTCAGGGCATCCCGTTCACGGGCGCGCTCGACCTTCCAGTCGAGAGTGGCGATGCGCCCCGCCGCTTCGGTTTTCACCCGTCGAACCAGCGCGGTTCTGGCCGCCTGGAGTTCCTCGGCCTGCCGCGCGACGACGCGCTCGGCATCAATCTCGCGGACCTCATCATCGGTGACGCCGTCGTAGCGGTCGATGACCTCGCCATCGACGAGTTGGAAGCGGTGACCCAGCACCGAATCCACCGGCAGATCGTGGTCGCCCTCGGGGCCGATGACGCCCCAGTCATTGCCGTGGGGGAAGCTGATTTTGCCGGCCATGATCAGATGCCTCCGATGATCGGAACGATGTAGGGGTAATTGGTCGAGTGATAGGCGCTGTCGAAGATGTAGACGTTGAAGCCCGGCACCTTGGAGCTCATGTCGCCCTTGTCGGCGATGGCCTGGAATACTGTCCGGGTGTCGATGTGCGACATGTAGATGCCGTAGCCGCTGTCCGAGTTCGGGCTGTAGGAGACCATGAAGTCGCTGTCGCGAATGGGCGCGAACGACCGCCCATAGCTGGAATCCTGGTATTGCAGGAAGGCGTACTTCCCGTCCGACACCCGGATCAGGAACACCTCGGCCCCGGCCCCATAGTAGTAATAGGGCTGATAGCAGATGACGTATTTGCCGTCGTTGGAGATCTGGAAGCGGATGCCGTTGCGGTCGGCGGATTCCATGCCGTAGGTAGTGGTCGTGCTCAGGGTGTGGGTGGCTTCCTTGGTGTAGCCCCCGCTGCCGTTCGGCGTAAACCGGTCCAGCATGCAGTAATTGCTGGGTTCCATCCGCACGATGAGGATCTTGCCGTCGTCGCAGGGAATGACGATGCCGCGATAGAGGCTCTCGGCATACCCGGCCGAATTGGCCGTCCAGTCGTAGAAGATGTGCTTGGTCTCATCGAGATTGTTGAACCAGGCGCGGCGGTTGCTGGCGGAAATGTCGAACGGTGGGACGTTGGAATAGACGTGCAGCCGCATGGAGGTGCCGCCGTTCTTGTTCTCGTTGATCACCAGCGTGCCGGTTTTCTCGTTGTAGCCGATCATCCCGTACTTGTTGTACGTCCCGAAATTGTTCTGGGCGTAGAACTTGGTGTTGGTCCAGGCCAGATGCCAACCCTCGGTGCCGGTCAGGCGGCCGGGCGCGATGGCGCGCGGCGCCACGCCCGCGTACTGGTTCTCCATGAACAGGGCGAGGTTCTTGTTGGTCTTGTTGTTGACCCAGACACCGACATTCCGGAGCGCCGTGCCGGCATAGGGGCTGGGGCGGCCGATCATCGAGCCGTCAGGGCCGATGCCAAGGGCGATATGGCCGAGATGCCCGCACCGCGCCGTGCCGTCGCCGTAGGAGGTGTCGGTCGACGAGATGTTCGAGTTGGTCTGGCCGTAGGAATACCAGTTGTTGAAGAACTCGGTGCCCAGGCTGCTGGTGCTGCCCTGCATGTAGCCGCTGTCATTGTAATGCTGGCGGCAAAGCTCCTGGAGATAGTGGTTGTAGACCACCGTGCCCCAGGGGGCCGAACTGCTCATGGTGACCACGGCAAAGGCCGGGCGCTTCCAGGGATCGAGCAGATCGCGCTCAAGGGCGCGCTGGTGCTGTTTCAACGCGTTGAACGTCAGAATATCCATCGTCAAACCTCCGTGATGGCGGCGATCTGCCCGTCGGGCGTATAGGAGAAGGTGAAGGCGCGGGTGTAGGTGATGCCGCCCAGGGTCAGCTTCTCGGCATAGCCCGCCATGGTTCCGTCGTCGTTGTAGGTGATGCCGTTGATCAGACGCGGGCCCTGGCGGATCGAAGCCGCCCTTCCGGCGATGTCGTAGACGACATCGCCCGCGACGATGCCCCCCGTGAACAGGGCAGCATTGGCGGCACTGACCGAATATCCGGCATTGGTTCCGAGGTAATTGGCGAGATTGACCTGGAACTCGGCCATCTGATTGTTGATGCGGGTTTCGATCCCGTTGGAAAAGGTCTCGATCTTGGCAATGGCGGCGTTCAGACCGGCGATCACCGTGCCGTTGATGAACCCGGTGGCCGTGGCCAGCCAGAGCGTGTTGATGTGATCCTTCAGCGCCTGGGCGATGGCATTGAGCCGGGTCGGGATTTCGCGGGCCTTGGAATTGCTGAAGATGCCGACATTGTCGGAGAACGCCACGAAGGGAGCAGCGTTGGGGATCGGGGGGATGGTCAGGGGCATGGGATCAGGTCTCCGCGTAGAAGGTTTCGAGGACGCAATCGCCGAAGGA